>NZ_LMHO01000035.1:0-14474 GCF_001428185.1 Mesorhizobium sp. Root695
CGGCGAGAACGAGAGTGCGATACATGATGGCTCCATTCGGAAGGTTGCGCGAGGATGTCGCGCCTGTGGGTGGGATTTCGATCGGTCCTGTCCGACGGCCTGTGACCGTCATTGGTGCGGCATAACCAATCCAACCTGACAAATGGCTGACAACTGCATCCGCGCCGCAGATGGGCTCGAGCCGGACAGTTTGATTTGGCGCAAGGACGGACGGTGCCTCCGCGAGCAGGATGACAGGCGGGACGTAGACTTCGGCTGCCGTCCAAAAGGAGATTGCCATGAAAACCATATCGAGAAGAGCAGCGCTCGGGCTTGCTGCCGCAATGCTGATGGCCGGCGGTGCCGGCGCCGTTCAGGCTGCTTCGCTTGTGCAGGTCTCGCTATGGGACAAAGGCGCGAGTGCGGAGATGGCAATGGGGCTCGCCTATGCGACACCGGGACTCGATATCGCCAAGGCGACCATGGGCATCAGGGCTTTGCCTGGCGCGGTTAAGGCCGGGGACGTCACATTCAATGTGAAAAATGACTCCAAGGACACTGTTCACGAAATGATCGTGATGTACCTTGCCGATCCCGGCAAGCCGCTTCCTTACCTTGAAGCCGAGAACCGTGTCGACGAAGACAAGGCTGGCGACAAGGGCGAAGTTTCGGAGCTTGATCCCGGAAAATCAGGCACATTGACCGTCGAGTTGAAGGCTGGAAAATACCTGCTTATCTGCAACGTGCCAGGTCATTATGGAGCCGGCATGTGGGCCGAATTCACCGTCGAGCCATAGATCCTGAACCAAGCAGCCGCTTGGCCGGAACCTGCGACTGCCGCAGTCTTCGAAAGCCTGCCGGGATCGCCGGCCTTGTCGGTTTGGTCGCGCCACGGCGGAATAGGCTGGGCAGTCACGGCATCGTTTTTCCGGTGCAACATGGAGCACGTCATGAGAGCGATGGTGCTCGATAACATCGGCGTGCCATTGAAGCTGGTCGACAGGCCTGATCCCATAGCTGGACCCGGTGAGATCAGGTTGAAGGTCGAGGCATGCGCTGTCTGTCGGACCGATCTGCATGTCATTGATGGCGATCTGCGTCATCCAAAACTACCGCTCATTCCGGGTCACGAAATCGTCGGCATCATCGATTCCGTCGGCAAAGGCGTGGCGCGTTCCAGGATCGGGCGCAGGGTTGGCGTGCCCTGGCTTGGCCACACTTGCGGACATTGTACTTACTGTGCCGCAGAGAATGAAAATCTCTGCGATCAGCCAGATTTCACGGGCTATACACGCGATGGCGGCTTCGCCAGCCATGTCATTGCCGACACCCAATTCGCCTTCGATCTGGACCTTGACGCCGACCCCGTATCGCAGGCGCCGCTGCTTTGCGCTGGCCTGATCGGCTGGCGATGCCTGAAGAAAGCCGGTGACGGCAAGCGGCTCGGGATCTACGGCTTCGGCGCCGCTGCACATATCGTTGCCCAGATCGCAATTTGGCAGGGTCGTGACATCTTCGCTTTCACCCGGCCCGGCGACAGTGAAGCGCAGGAATTCGCTCGCTCGCTCGGCGCGACGTGGGCGGGCGGTTCGGATGAACTTCCGCCCAAGCAGCTCGATGCCACGATTATCTTCGCTCCTGTGGGTGACCTAGTGCCGATCGCGCTTCGTGCCGTTCACAAGGGCGGTCGAGTGGTTTGCGGCGGCATTTACATGAGTGGCATTCCGGCAATGGCCTACGAATTGCTCTGGGAAGAGCGTGAACTGGTATCGGTCGCAAACTTGACGCGCCGCGACGCGGAAGAGTTCTTTCCCATTGCCAAGCGCGCGCATGTGCGCACGCATACAAAGGTCTATCCGCTGGAACAGGCCAATCAGGCGTTGGACGATCTGAGGCAAGGCAGATTGAGCGGCGCCGCTGTCCTGGTGCCGTGATCGGCATTCGACGACCGTTATCTGGCTCGTTCACCCAGTCCGCGCATATGCCGGACCCACTTCGCACGGGTCGCATCGCTGGCGCCAGCGACCATGCCGAACAGGGTTTCGCGCACCGGACTGATTCCTACAAAATGCAGAATGCTTCGCCGCATGCCGGCGATGCCGTGTCCGAGGAACCATAGGCGGTAAAGAACTGAGGGCATGCCCATCGTCACCACGACGCGCGCAGAGCGACCGCGAAGCAGTGTCTTGGTGAAACCGCCGCCCTTGTCCGGGTAGGCAAAGGCTGTCCCTGGCCGCATCACCTGTTCCAGGAATGCCTTGAGCAGAGCTGGCATGGTTCCGAGCCATAGGGGGGAAGACAAAGACGATGTGCCCCGCCCAGACGATCGCCTCGGCTGCATTCTTCAGCTCATCGGGAACCGCACCATGTTCGAACTCCTGCATTGTCCGCAGCATCGGATAATCAAGTGCCGCCAGATCGACCCGGCGGACGGCGTGTCCCGCCTTTTCCGCGCCCTCGCCATAGGCGTCGGCAAGACCGCGGCAGAGCCGGTCCGGGGACGGGTCGGGATGGCTGACCACAATCAGGATGCGTCGCGACATGGTCTACTCCCAGGGAGGCTCGCGTTGCCGCGTCAGGGCCGCTCGACCCTTGCCACCTGGTAGGTGTGCATGGCGCCGTTGCGCTCGATCGACACATATTCACCGGTCACGAACCGTTCATCACCGAGATGAAAGCCGATTTCGTCGTCACGGTCGCCTTCGGCGTAGTCGAAATACCATTGTCCGCCGGGTTTGCGTCTCAGCCGGCCGATCAGGTCTTCCTCGCCGGTGCGAAAGCGGCGAACACGGCAAGAGGCCCTGTGCGACTTCCACTCTTCCGCATCGATCCGGCCTTCGCCGGTCAATGGAGCGAGCACGTCGTAGCCCTCTTCGCGATCGCCTTCCGGATGGCCTTTTTCGCGGGCGAGCAGCAATCGGACATGGCGGAATTTTGGGGTGAGGTCCTTCGAATTGGTCATGGCGAACTCCTTTTAAGGAGTTCCATAGAGCCGTAGCTGGGCTTGCCCCTTGATCCGCATCAAAGTGGCTCAAGAACCGCGCTTTTATCCCGGACTAAGCAACAACATGGCGCCGTAGCCGGCGGTCGCAGCGGCCAGGGTTGCGCCGGCCAGCGGCAACCAGAACCTGACCGGACCCGCAAATACCGCCAGTAACAGGCGGCCGATCGCGTTTGCCGCCAGCGCCGCCAGCACCGCCTGACCGATAGTCTCGACAGGGACCGAATGCTTGACCAGCCGCAAGGCACTGAGCACCGAGACGTCGACATCGAACGTGCCTGCCAGCGCCGAACTCGCCAACAGACCGCGCCCGCCGAATTGAGCGGCCAGCCCGGCACTCGCGGTCGCGACGATCGCAAAGAGCAAGGCGAAGAGCAGCAACGGACCCAGTTCGAATGGATTGCGTGCGATAGCGCTGCCTTCACCGTCCCCGCTGTCACGAGTCAGCAGCAGCGTTCCGCAGACAGCGAAGGCGAGCGCCGCGGCAATCGCCGGGATGCCGATTGAAACCAACACGCTTGGCTCGATGATCAGAACCACGGCGCAGACGCGGAGCACCGAAACCATGGCAGCCAGCGCTGCCGCCCCGGCGAGCGCCAGCCGATTGGCTGCAGATGTGGCGTTGCGGGCAAGCGCCAAGGTCACCGCTGTGGAAGAGACGATCGCACCCACGAGCGAACTGACCAGCAGACCACCCGTATTTCCCAGAATGCGAACAGCCACATAGCCGGCGAACGAAATCGAGGCCATCAGCACCGTCAGGAACCAGACTTCCCACGGATTGAAACCGCCCCACGGGTCCATCGTCCGGTTTGGCAGCAGGGGCAAGACGATCGCCGTCATCACCGCCAGGATCAGCGCTGAACGCAGTTCCACCCAGGTCAGTCGCTTCAAGAGACCATGCAGGACCTCTCGGCTGGCCAGGATTGCTGCCAATGCCGCCCCACCGGCAGCAGCCGCCCGATAATCGCCGGCGACGGAAAGCGACCCAAGCGCGAAAACGCCGAGACCAGCGATCACGCTCGTGACACTGAAATCCTCGTCATGGACCGCCTCGCGTGCCTTGTACCAGGCGAAGATTGCCGCAAAGGCGATGAATCCGCCGACCAGCACGGATACTGCGCCGAGCGCGTTGGCCAGGGCCGCGAGAACGCCGCCGAGCAGGCCGGATATACCGAATGTCCTAATTCCGGCCGTGCGGCTGCGATCGGGTGCATCCCGCTCTTGCCAGCCACGCTCCAAGCCGACGAGCAGGCCAATTGCCAAGGCCAGTCCGAGCCGGGCGATGAGCGGATCCATGGCGCGGCGACTTTCAGGCGGTGACCGTCGGCAGGCGGTCGCGAACCCACCTGACGATCTGGCCTGCCGTCATTGCACCGGATGTACGCGCGATTTCGTGCCCGCCATCGAAGAGGATCATGGTCGGGATGCCACGAATGTCGAGCCTTGCCGCGACGGCCTGCTCATTGTCCGAATTGAGCTTGATCAGACGAACATGCGGCTCCAGCTCGTTGGCGGCGGCCTCATACGCCGGCGCCATCATCTTGCAGGGACCGCACCAAGGTGCCCAGATGTCGACGACAACGGGGATACTGCTGCGCGCGATCTGATGATCGAAAATCGCGGCATCGACGTCTTCGGGATGGCCCGAAAACAGCCTGATCCCGCACTTTCCGCATCTAGCCTCCCTGGCATCGCGGGCGGGCGGCAGGCGGTTGACCCCACCACATTTGCTGCAAACCACCAGTTTCTGCTGTGCCATGACCCTTCACCGATTTTGCTGTGGTCCAGTATGCGCGCCCGAGACGTCCATCGCCAAGAGTGCGCAGAGCGTTGAGGATGACCGCCACGTCGATCCCTTCCTGAAGCAGCGCTCCGGCAACCGGGGTGATCTGCCCCATGGCAGCCGCGATCATTGCCAGCCCCGACAGCGCCAGCCCGGCGATGATGCTTTGCAAGGCGATCGATCGCGTTCGCCGTGCAATCCGAACTGCATCGGCGACGGGCTGCAGCCTGTCGGTCAGCACGATGACGTCCGCCGCCTCGGAGGAGGCGGTCGCACCACGTGCGCCCATGGCGACCCCCACCATCGTTGATGCCGTCGCCGACCATCATCGTCGGCGCCGAGGCTTTCTCGGCCGCGACCGTCGCGACTTTTTCGGCAGGGGTCGCATCGGCGACAATGGCGTCGAGGTCGAGCAACGCGGAGATGCGCTCGGCTGCCACGCCGTCGTCGCCTGTGAGCATTATCATGCGCGCAATGCCGGCCGAGCGCAGCTTGCCGAGTGCGTCATGCGCATCAACACGCAGGGCGTCCCCGAAGGTGAAAACACCGGCGAGCCGTCCGCCGAGCGCCACAAAGACCCTAAGCACCGGTTCGTCCTGATATTTTTCTTCACCGCTTTTCGCCCAGCCGGGCAACGGCTTGTCGGCGAGCACGAGAGCCCGCGATCCCGCCGCGATCGACATGTTTTCGACCCGGCCTTTCAAGCCCGCGCCGCGACACTCGCGGACATCATGCGGATGCGAAAGCATCAGCTGCCTGCCGCGCGCCGCCCGGATGATCGAGTCGGCGAGCACATGGTGCGAGGCCTGTTCCAGGGACGCCAACATCTGCAGCAATTGGTTCGTTTCACGGCGGGGTGCGGCTTCGATTTCGATGAGCTCGGCGCCGCCGATGGTCAAGGTTCCAGTCTTGTCGAAGATCACGGTTCGAACTTGCGCAAGGGCCTCCAGAGCCGCGCTGCCTTTCATCAAGATGCCGGCACGCGCGGCGCGGGACACGCCGCCAATGAAGGCAACCGGTGCTGCAAGGATGAGCGGGCAAGGTGTCGCGACCACCAGCACGGCGAGTGCCCGGATTGGATCGCCGGAGATGTACCAGGCGGCACCGGAAACCAGCAAAGTGGCTGGCAGCAGGAACAGGGCGAAACGGTCGGCCATGCGGATAAACGGGGATTTCGCGGTCTGCGCTGCAGCGACCATGCGTATGATCGCCGCATAGGTGCTCTGTTCTGCCAGGGCCGAAGCCCGCATGCTGAAGGACTCACCGGCGTTGAGTGTGCCACTGCGCAACACATCCCCTGCGCTCCGCCGTTCCGGCAGTGGTTCTCCAGTCACCGCGGACTCGTCGAGAGAGGCCGAAGCATCGAGCAGGATGCCGTCGACGGGAAGCAGTTCGCCGGCACGCACCAGGAGGTTGTCGCCGACGGCCACTTCTTCGACCGGGATCCGTTCTGTTCCATGCGTCGACTTGCGGTGTGCGACACGCGGTGACCGGTCGGTCAATGCCTTTAGGTTGCGTTCCGCGCGGCCGCGGGCGAAATCCTCAAGCACCGTGCCGCCGGCATACATGATCGCGACCACCACTGCCGCCAGGGCTTGACCGAGCAGCAGCGCTGCGGACATCGACACCAAGGCAATCGCATCGACACCGAAGCGACCTATCCAGAAATCACGCAGAATGGAGATGGCGAGAGCCGTCACCACGGGCAAGGTCGCCACCGTCCAGATCGTGTCGGCTTCAAGGGGAGCGAGCCCGGTTCGCCAGGCTCCGATTCCAACGGCGAGACCCAGGATGGCAATCACCAGCAATGCGCGCCGCAGGGTGGACTCGTTCATGCGATGCTTTCCGATTTCATCGATGCTCGCCAATTCTCGCAAGGGCTGACGGGCGCGTCTAACTCGTGCAACAGCTAATCGCGAGAACCGGAGAACGCTTTGATCCAACGCAACGAACGGGCAAGATCGACGGGTGATTATCGCCATGATTCGGAGACATAGGATGTGACGATCCGCAATCTCGACCATGCGTTTTCCCCAAAGTCGGTTGCCGTGTTTGGAGCATCGCTGCGTGACGGCTCGGTCGGCCGTGTCGTCTTCGACAACATCGTCAGCGGCGGCTTCGAGGGAGAGATCTGGCCGGTCAACCCGAAATACTCCGAGGTCGCCGGTCGGCAATGCTATGCCAAGGCGGCCGACCTTCCGGGTGTTCCAGACCTTGGTGTCATCGTCACGCCGCCAGACACAGTTCCCGCCATCGTGCGGGACCTTGCTGAAAGAGGCACGCGGGCGGCGGTCGTCATCACCGCCGGGCTGACGCGCGAGAACGGCCTGCGTCAGGCGATGCTCGACGCTGCCAAGCCTACTCTTTTTCGCATCATCGGGCCGAACACGGTCGGGCTGATGATCCCGCCATTACGGCTCAATGCCGGATTTGCGCATATGGCCGCCAGACCCGGCAACATCGCACTGCTGTCGCAATCCGGCGCCATCGCCACATCGCTGATAGACTGGGCGGCGGACAACCATGTCGGTTTCTCGCAGATCGTCTCTCTGGGCGACATGGCGGATGTCGACGTGGGAGATTGTCTCGACATGCTGGCGGGCGACATGCACACGCGCGCCATCGTGATGTATCTCGAAACCATTCCCAATCCGCGCAAGTTCATCTCGGCCGCTCGTGCGGCGGCACGCGTCAAGCCGGTGATCGCGATCAAGTCGGGCCGGCACGAGCAATCGGCCAAAGCGGCCGCGACCCATACCGGCGCGCTATCGGGCGCCGATCGTGTCGTCGATGCGGCATTGCTGCGCGCTGGCATCCTGCGCGTCAAAGGCCTGACCGAGTTGTTCGATGCGGTTGAAACGACCGCCCGTTTCGTTCCGCTGGAACGAGCCCGCGTCGGTATCGTCACCAACGGCGGCGGCGCCGGGGTGCTTGCCGTCGATCAACTGATGGACTGCAACGGGGAATTGGTCGAGCTCTCGCCGGAAACGATCGCCCGACTGGATGCCGTCCTGCCGAGCACCTGGTCCCGGGCCAATCCGGTCGACATTATCGGCGATGCCCCGCCGGAGCGCTACCGGGCCGCGATCGAGGCTGTCGCGGCCGACGCCGGCACCGACGTCGTGCTGGTCATGAATTGCCCGACCGGGCTCGGCTCGTCGCTTGCCGCGGCAAGCGCGGTGGCGACGCTCGCACAGGACGGCAAGATTGACGGCAAACCTGTCCTGACCTGCTGGCTTGGCGAGCGCACGGCGCGCGAGGGGCGACGTGTTCTTCAGGATGCTGGTATTGCCAGTTTTGAAACGCCGGCTGACGCGGCAACAGCCGTCTCCTACCTCAGCGAATGGTCGCGTGCTCAGCGGGCATTGATGCGCACGCCGTCGAGCCGCAGCGAAGACGCTAAAAGCGGCCGAGAAGCCGTGCTTGCCATATTCAGGCAGGTCGCGAAGGAGGGGCGGCGAATGCTGACCGAGCCTGAAGCCAAGGCAGCAATTTTCGCCTACGGCATCACGGTGCCTGAGACGGTCGTCGCCAGATCTCCTGCCGAAGCGGAAGCGGTTGCCGGCCGCCTCCTCAAGACGTCTGAGCAGGTCGTCGTCAAGCTGTTGTCCAAGGCGATCTCGCACAAGTCGGACATTGGCGGGGTTGTGCTCAACATTGCCGATGCCGCGGCCGCAGGGGAGGCCGCACGCGCAATCGAGGCGCGTGTGCGCAAACGCGCACCGCAAGCCGATATTGAAGGCTATGCCGTTCAGCCGATGGTGTTGCGAAAACAGGCGCAGGAACTCATCCTCGGCATGAGCCAGGATCCGATCTTCGGGCCGGCCATCCTGTTTGGAGCTGGCGGCGTGGCGGTCGAGATGATGGATGACACAGCGATTGCCTTGCCACCGCTCGATGACGTTCTTGCCGGTGACCTGATCGGGCAAACGCGGATCGGCCGCCTGCTTGCCGGGTTCCGCGATCGGAAACCGGCCGATCGGCAGTCAATCATTGCAGCCCTAAACGGCCTGTCGCAGATGACCGTCGACTTTCCGTGCCTCGTTGCGATGGACATCAATCCGCTGCTGGCCGACGCCGAGGGTGTGATTGCGCTCGACGCCCGCATCGAGATCGAGCCGGAACGCGTGGAAGAGGCGGGGCCGAACCCCGCACTTGCCATCAGGCCTTATCCGTCGGGTTGGGAGAAGGCGTTTTTGGGAGGCGGCATGCACTATCACATCCGGCCCATCAAGCCGGCCGACATCGCGCTCTATCCCGAATTCCTTGCCAGGATTTCGCCTGACGATCTGCGCCTGCGTTTTCTGTCGCCGCGCAAAAGCTTCTCCGACCAGATGCTGAAGAGGCTCACCCAGCTCGACTATGACCGCAACATGGCCTTCGTCGCTCTCGAGGCAAGCACTGGCGCTTTGGCGGGCATCAGCCGGCTTTCCTGCGATCCGGACCGCTCCGTTGCCGAATACGCCTTGCTGGTGCGCACGGACCTGCAGGGTCATGGTCTGGGCTGGGCATTGCTCAGGCAGCTCGTTGACTATGCAAAGGCCGATGGGATTGGTCGGATCGAAGGCCTGGTGCTCAGTGAGAACGCGAGGATGCTGGCCATGTGCCGCGAATTCGGTTTCTCGACAAGGCGTCATCCAAGTGAACCCGGCCTTGTCGAGGCAACTCTCGAACTCCGTTGAGGCCGATCACCCTGCGGCACCAGTCAGGAGACTGTGTGCAGGGCCTTGGAAGTATCGCCCTCGGAAAACCCACTCAATTCCGCAACAGTGTCGGCGAGCTTTCGATCGGCGTTGATCTTTTGCCAGCTAGACTGGGTGGCATTTCGCTGCAATTGCCGCGAGAGGATGTCTATCGTCGCGTCTGAAGGACCGCCCTTACGTTCACTGACCCGCTGCCAAAGGACAAGCGGGTCCGCTTCCAACCAAAATCCGGAGAATCTGATAGCCCGGCTGCGCGCCGCTTTCTCGATCCGCTCACGATCGGCCGGCCTGTCGAAAACGGCATCAGCTACGACCGAGCCGCCCTCGGAAAGGATCAGGCCAGCGCGCCATGCCATTTCGCTGTAGACGCGGGTGGAGACCTCCGGTCGATAGGCTCTGTCCGGCAGCCTGGTCTCAGCGGGCACTCCATGCATGGCCTTGCGGATACGGTCGCTTTCGACAATGCGGGCGCCGGGCGGCGCACCGATATGGGCGGCTAGCGCCTCTGCAACGGTCGTCTTGCCGGAGCCACTGAGGCCACCGATGGCAACGAGCCGCGGCGAGGTTTCCTGGAGAAATGCTCGAGCAAGGTCGAAATAGGATCTGGCCTCGGCAGTCAGTTTGTCGGAATCGGCGCCGCCTTCCTCGACCTGCGTTGCGATCACATGGGCGCGCACGGCAGCCCGCACCGCCATGAAAAAGGGCAGCAGGATGAATCCGTCCTCGTCGTCGGCTTCGTCGAGATAGCGGTTCATCACAAGATTGGCGAGTTGTGGAAAGCCGCGATGCCAAAGGTCCATTAGCAAGAAGGCGAGGTCGTACAGGACGTCGATGCTGGCGATCTGGTCGTTGAATTCGATGCAGTCGAAGAGGCGGGGCTCGCCGTCGAAAAGGCAGATGTTACGCAGATGCAGATCGCCATGGCACCGGCGGATCTTGCTCGCGGCCTCCCGGCGATCGAGCAATTCGGAATGCCGGTAGAGGGCGGTGCGGAAGGCTTCGGCAAAGGTCGTGACCTCTGCTTTTGTGAAAACATGACTCGTGGCAAAGCCGGCCTCGTTGATGTCGAGCACACCCGCCATGTTGGACGACCCGCTGCCATTGTGGACCGTCGGTGCGGCATGGTGGTAGCCGACGATCATGCGCGCAACCGCGGTCATCAGCGCCGGCGTCAATTCTCCCGCGGCTGCCATACGATCGAGAAGCTTCGACTGGTCGAAGCGGATCATCTCGATCGCCGCATCGACCATTTGGCCGGTGCCATCGAAAGCCAACTCGCCGTCGGCATCGCGCGTGATTCGGCGCACGCCCAAATAGAGGCCGGGTGCGGTCTTCGAATTGAGTTCCACCTCTTTCTCGCAAGCGGCAAGCCTGAGAGCAGGCGCCGAGAAATCGACATAGGGCAGCTTGACCGCGCGTTTCATCTTGTAGGCGCGCTGGCCGACCAGAAAGATAAGCGAGATATGGGTTTCGATCACTTCGACAGGCCCGGTCACGCCATAGGAGGAAGGGTCACGCAGAAACGCGGCGGCGGCTTGTTGGTCGTCAACGATCATTTTCCGTCATCCTCGATGCTTGCTCTTGCCGAGACTTTCCGCCATCTGCTTTCATTGCTGCAGCGTCTCGACATAACCGGCCAGATCATGGATCCGTTCCTGGGTGACGATCTCTCCGGCGTTCGGGCCGAATTTCCTGGCGTCATCGGGGAGGAATTGCCGGCCCCAAACTGGCATGTCGCGATCGCCATGCTCCGGCACCATGGTGCGGCCATCGATCATGGCGAAAACGCGCCAGTAGGGGAAGGCGCCGCCATTGTCTTTCGAAAGACGGGTGAGGTCGGCCGGCCGCTTCACCAATTCGTCGCCGAGCGGTCCATCACCCTTGCCTTCGGGACCGTGGCAGACGGCGCAAGAGTTCATGTATTCCGCCTTGCCGTTGCCGAGTTCCTGGGCGCCGGCCGCATTGAAGGCCACACCTGCCAAGGCCGCCGCGATCAGGAACTTCATCTGCGTTTCCCCGATTGATTGGCGCAACCCTACAACTTTGGTTGGCCAGCACGTTGATGCGGATCAAACACCCGCCGCACCCAAGGTGTTTGATTCAGCGCAACGAACGCACCAGCCCCTCTCGCTTACGCTTCAGCAACGATTGAACCTTCACACGAAATGAGGAGTTGTTGCCGTGACTTTCAAGACACTGCTTACGGTTACCGGACCGAACCAGGGCGAGGGCGATCTGAAGCTCGCCGCCGGCCTGTGCGAACAGGTCGGCGCCCATCTCTCCGTGCTCGTTCTCGAGCTGGCCGCACCCCCCTCGGGCGCGTACGCGGCTGTCGTCTCACCAGCCTGGCTCGAGGAGCGTCAGGTCGAGGTCAAGAGGCTCAAGAAGCGAATTTCGGCAGTCGGCGCCTTTCTCTCCCAGAGCGCGGTATCGGCTGATCTGAGCGACGACTACCCCGATACGGCCTGGGCGGACGAAGTCATCGGAAGGCGCGCCCGCTATGCCGATCTGACCATTCTTGGCCCAGATCTGCTCACAAGCCCGACGCTGAGGGATAAAGTCATCCAGGGCGCGCTGTTCTCATCGGGAAAGCCTATCCTGCTCCTTCCCGAAGGCGCTCGGCCAACGTTGAAGCCGAGACGCATCCTGGTTGCTTGGGACGCGCGCCTTGAGTCATCGCGCGCCGTTCGTGAGTCGCTCGACATGCTGAAAAGCGCCGAAGAGGTTCACCTCGTTATGGTCGACCCGATCGATGACGAGTTCCATCACGGTGCGGAACCCGGAGCAGATGCCGCTGCCTATCTCGCTCGGCACGGCGTGAAGGTTACGGTCGAACGACTGCCCAGCGCGAACCATTCGGTTGCCGACGTGCTTCGCCAGCATGCCGGCGACGTTGCGGCCGAGCTGATGGTCATGGGCGCCTACGGTCATTCCCGGTTGCGCGAGCGGATTTTCGGTGGGGTAACCAAGTCAATGCTTGAGGGTCAATTGCTGCCGGTCTTGATGGCGCGATAGCAATTCAACGGGTGGAAAATGGGCGGGTGCAGATTGCGCTGGCCCTTTTCGTTTCTCGCAAGACTTGATGGGGCGACTACTCGCTCGCTTCTCGCCCGGACACCTGTTCAATCATGATCCGAAAGAAAACGTGCGGTGCACTGTCGGCTGTGGGAGGAACGACGGGCTTGAGCGCGCCAGGTTCCCACCAGTCGGTATGTTTGCTCAACACTGACCAAGCATGATCGCGTTCGAGCTTGTGGCCAATTCGGTCCGGCAGTTCTTCGTAGCGGCCGTCGGCAACGACGCTTCTCCATCCTCGCCCCTGGCCATGTTCGTCAACCTGGACGGACACCAGCGGATTGGCCCGCATCCATTCGATCTTTTTTCCCGGCATTGAAAACGCGTAAAGATGAGCGTCCGAATGGGCGTAGTAGACGGGCACGACGTAGGGCTGCCCATCCTTTGCGCATGCCAGGTGGCCCACGCGATTGGCCGTCAGGATTTTCGTGCATTCCAGGGCAGAAAGCGCGCGGACCAGCATGACGTGATCTCCTATTTCTCTCGGTTATTCCGTGGCATTGATTTCGTGGCGGCTTTCGAGCCGGGGCCGGCTGCGTGTTGTTGCCCACCCGTTTGCGACCGAACAGCCTTGCCCATCGCAGTGACGATATCGCTGTCCGAGAGCTGAGGAAACCGCAAGTAGTGGAAGCTCAGGGCACGGAACTGTCCTGGCTGACTAAGGCAAACCACTCGATCCGCTTCCCGTGCCAGTTCAGCGACCGTCTCTTGCGGTGAAACAGGAACTGCCACGATGATTTCCCTCGGTGACCGGCGCTTGAGGGCGCGGATCGCGATTTTCATGGTCGTACCGGTCGCGGCACCGTCATCGACGATGATCGCTGTCTTTCCCGCGATCGAGATCGGTTTGGTCTTACCTCGATAGGCAACGCGCCGGCGTTCGAGTTCTGGGCGCTCATTTGCAATCAAGACACGTAGCTCGTCTTCGTCGAGCGCATAGGCCTCGACGATCTCCCGGTTCAACACGACCTCCCCAGGGTCGCCATCGACGATTGCGGCAACAGCCAGTTCAGGATTGCCCGGGGCGCCGACCTTGCGGACGATAAGCAGGTCAAGAGGAGCATTGAGAGCATTGGCTACTTCCACCGCGACAAGCACGCCGCCGCGCGGCAGTGCCAGCACAACAGGCTGATGCAATTGAAGCCTACTCAACTCCAGGCCAAGCTTCACGCCAGCATCTTCCCGGTCTCGAAACATGGGTCAATCCACCGGCCACAATTTTCTAAGCGACTTCTTCATCGAGTTTCTGAGCTGCACGATCTCGCCATGCGAAATGTGACGCTCGAGAAGCTTGAACACGGCGTTGATCGCGACATCGAAATCGATCTCCTCATCGTAGCCGAAACTGTTTCTGACGCTGATAACAAAGTCGCGCTTCGGGCGCTCATGCGCAGGCTCCGATGGGGTCCAGCCTTCGAAGTACATGCCACGAATCAAAACTGGGAGTTGGGCCGAGAGATCGGCCATTTCCGCTTGCGACAGCCAGTCCCGCACTGTGTGCAGAACGGATCTCAGGAGGCGGCACGCACTCGGTTCGCTCCAGCAGAGGTCTTTGGCGAGCTCCTTGACCCACTGTTGCGCCTGCTGGCCAGCGTGCGTGAAGTCAGCAAAGGACGTGTGGGAAATATGACCCATGGCGATGCTCCTCGAAGATTTGAACTCCATTCTCAAGCATGGAAAGGCTTTGAGCATTGAGCAGGATCAAAACGTTCAAAAGTGCGTAGCCCCGATTGTGCTTTCAGCGCCGCTCGATCGGCTCGAGGAGCCGCACACCGGCTGGCAAAGGGACGAAGACTGTTTTGGCAGGCCGCGGCTTTCAGCCGCCTGACTTGGGCACCAGCAGGGGAATGATCCGGTCGCTCTTGGCGACGGATGGCCGACCGGCGGAGCCATAGGGAATGCCGAGTGCATCCCAGGTCTCGACCAGCGC
>NZ_LMHO01000036.1:0-8991 GCF_001428185.1 Mesorhizobium sp. Root695
GTTCCTGCGTTTGCGCATATTCTGATCTCCTCGTCCTTGGAGATCAGCAGACGTCAGTTCGTAGCTTCCGTCACTGTCCGATTTTCGGGGAGGCGCTCAGGTAAAGAAACGTCGTGCTCCCCCGAGTTCCTCGGACTCAAGATCCATATCGTCCATGAATTTGTAAATGAGTGCGACCGTGATCTGTTCGACCTGGCTCTTTGGGTCGGGCACCTTGCCGACCAAGATGTCGCGGCACGTATTGATACGGCGCTTAGTTTCGCTATCGAGCATTTCAATCTTTCATCAAAGGAAGGGGTTCAGCGACACATAGTCTTTGACGTATTCCGGGATGCGTCTGCGCCACTTTTCAGGCACCTCCCGCAGGTCTCGCGTTGTGAAGGTCGGATTCACATTGAGATCGCCGAAATGGCCTGCGTCGATTAAGGCACGAACCTTGGCGTCGCGGATATAGGCCTCAAAGAAATAGCGCATCTGGGCGACGCGGCCGGCTTCCTCGGGCTTCTGATCGAGGAGGAACTTCTGAAACTCGTCATCAATTAATTCGGCCTTGCTCTTGAATTTCGGGATGAAGCCGTAGGCCTTTTCAATCAGCTCTCGGATCGTAATTCGGCGGTCTACGCCGGCCGCATAGCGCAACCGTTCGAGATTGAAATATTCGTCAGGTTTGTCGAACAACTCTTCGATAACGCGGCGGCTTGCGGCTTCCCAGTTCTGTTGTTCGACCAACTCCCTGAGCCGGCTATCCGACCGTGCAAATTGTTCGAATTTCTGGAACAGCTCGCGGTCGACGCGCATGCCCTCGAGACCAATCTGCTGTTCGACCTGATAGACGACCTGGTCGGGTTCAAAAAACTCATAGGTGCTGACGGCTCCGGCCGTGCCGAGGATGTCGCCCCCAGTTGACATAGGAATCGCGGCCGGTTTCGGCAGCGTGAGTTCCTCATCGTACTGAAACTCGTCTTCGAAGTATTCACAATTGGCGAAGAAATCGAACAGCCGGTACTCGCTTTTTTTGACCGAACCGGTTGCTGCCTTCCGTGCAGGGTTGAACAGCTCTTCCGCGAAGTTATGCCTTCTGGTGCCTCGTCCCTTGATCTGCACAAAATCCGATGGCGAGAAAACAGGGCGCATCAACGCGAGGTTCAAAATGTCGGGACAGTCATACCCCGTAGTCATCATTCCCACAGTCACGCAGACGCGTGCCCGGCTTGTTCGGTAATCCGGGATGAATTCGCTGTGACCACCCAGATTGTTATTAGCGAAGTTAACCGTCATCTTTTGGGCGTCAGCCACCTGGCTGGTTACCTGCATAGCGAAATCTGACTTGTATCGACCCGGCCAAAGTTGATCAGCCATCTCGTTCAAGATTTGGGTGACCTTCGCCGCATGGTTTTGGCTTACGGCAAAGGCAATTGTTTTTCCGAACTCACCGGAAATCGGATCGCGAAGACCGTGCTTGAGCAAGGTCTGGCAGAATGCTCGATTGGTTGCCTCAGCGAAGAACCGCTTTTCGAAGTCACGGCCCGCAAAAGCCTCGTGGGTCTCGCCACCGTTCTCATCCACTGTTTCGATGATGAAGCCTTGGTCGGAAAGCAGCTGGGTTGTGACGCCGGTTCGGGCGTCGACCACATAGGGGTTGATGAGAAAGCCATCACCTACCCCGTCGATGAGCGAGTATCGGAATGTCGGTTCGCCCGAGCCGCAGCCGAAAGCGCGGTATGTATCGAGCATCATGCGCCGCTCTATTTCTCGCGGATCGCGTGCCGACGTTCGATCCTTCGACCGTTTCAGATAGTCCCTTGGGGTGGCTGTGAGGCCGAGTTTGTAGCCAACGAAATACTCGAAGACTGCACGGGCGTTGCCCCCGATGGAGCGATGCGCTTCGTCCGATATGACAAGGTCGAAGTCCGTCGGCGCGAAGAAGCGCCGGTATTTGTCGTTGAACAGAAGCGATTGCACCGTCGTCACGACAATGTCGGCCTTGCGCCAATCGTCACGCTGTTCCTTGTAGATCACCGAAGTGAAGTCATTCTTCAGGAGCGCCTTGAACGCCTTGTCGGCCTGAATCTCTAATTCCAGCCGATCCACGAGGAAAAGCGCTCGCTTCGCATTTCGCGTTTTCAGGAACAGCTTGATGACGGCGGCTGACGTGAGGGTTTTCCCTGTTCCAGTTGCCATTTCGAACAGAAACCGCGTCGCGCCTCTGCTCACCTCCTCTTGCACCCGCTCGATAGCGCGCTTTTGATATCTTCTCAGGAACCGGAGCTTGCTCGTTTCGACAAAGGCGGGGCGTTCTGCTTCATCTTTCCAAGCTGCCTCATTGGCGTAGCCCGGCATCTGCGTAAGAGCGATGAAATCCAAGCCTATCGGCTCGGCCCCAAGCCTCTTAGCATCCGGTTCGAACGAATAATGATTTTTGATTTCGGCCGGGCCGGGGAATTTGGAAATGATGGAGGGGTTTCCCTGCTGCAAATCCCAGAAGTAATGAATGTTGCCGTTGCTCAGGATCACGAAGCGGGCGTTCTGCGAACGCGCATATTTTCGGGCCTGCTCCTTTGCCGAGAGCGGATTCTTTTGCTCCGATTTGGCTTCCAAGACTATCAACGGCTTTCCATCTCGGTCCAACAAAAGGAAATCGATAAAGCCGTTCTTCACCTTTTCGAAGTCTTCTCCAAGAGATTCAATTTCGGCCTTCTTAATCTTGACGTTCGGTTCAAGAACTATGTTCGCCTGGCCGTTCTGGTCATCGAAGAAACGCCACCCGGCCTCTTCAAGGAGTCGATTGATTTTGATTCTTGCAGTAGCTTCCTTGTTCGCCAACAGACTCGTCCCCCGCCTAAGTTCGTCCCTAAAAATCAATGCACCAGTCATCACATACGTACGGTTCTGCCCCTGCGGGTACCCCTCGAGATCAACTTGGTTTCGCTTAAGCCGGACAAAGGATAGATAGCAATGCTATCAGAGCAATGAGTCGGCAGTCTGCCCCTTCATAGCAGGCGCATTGGCTAGGGGGCACTATGCAAATTTTTCCACGAAACTGGGGCAGGATTGACCGTAGGGATAAGTTCGGACGCCGGGGTCGCGGGCATGTCTCCTCGGCCGGAAGTCACTGACCCTCGCTATCTTTCCTGACCCGTTTTCAATCACAAACCGAGCCAAACCATGATAATTCGAAGCATCCTTGAGAAAATCGACGAGCGGCAACTCTTCATTCCGGCTTTTCAGCGGGAATATGTTTGGAAGAAAAGGGATGCCAAGCTGCTAATCGACTCGATGATCAAAGGCTATCCAACAGGCACGATCCTCACTTGGGACACCAACCATCCGCCGGAGCTGAAAAGCAACCACGTCTACGACCCCCGACAAGGCGCAATCAAGATCCTGCTCGATGGCCAGCAACGGGTGACTACGCTCTACATGCTGATTCGTGGCGAGCTGCCGCCATACTACACGCTCGAAGAGATCACAGAGGATACGCGTGGTTTGCGTGTCAACGTCGAGACCAACGACATCGAATACTACCACAAACGTATGGATGCCGATCCTCGTTGGCTGGACATAACCGATATCTTCCGCAAGACCGTACGACCGAAGGATGTTGTCCGCGCTCTCGAGGCAAGTGGGCGCAAACTGGTACGGGATGAAGAAGACAGGATCGACGACAATTTTGCTGCTGTGCAGGGCATTCTTGATCGCGATTTTCCAGAGCAAAATATTCCGGTTCGTGCCGCACTGCGCGAAGCGATCGACATCTTCTATATCGTGAACGCGGGTGGCGTGGCTTTGACCGATGCCGAGTTGGCGCTGGCGCAGATTTCCGGCTACTGGCCGAAGGCCCGCGAGGCATTCAAAAAGAAACTCGATGTCCTGAAAAAGAACGGCTTCGTTTTCAAACTGGACCTCGTCGTTTACGCTCTATTGGCGATCCTTCATCAGAGCGGCTCCGACATGCGTAAGCTGCATTCGGTAGACAACAACGACACGATCCGTGCCGCGTGGAAGGCGCTTGACGAAAAGGTACTGGACTACGTTGCGAACCTACTTCGCGACCATGCTTTCGTCGACCATACCGATGAAATCAACTCGATCTATGCGCTGATACCCATCGTGGCCTACTGCTCCCGCATGGACTGCAAGCTGAACCACACCCAGATTCAGAAGGTCGTTAAATGGTTCTATTACTCCCAGGTTCGCCGACGCTATGTAAGCCAGCTTCCGCAGAAGCTCGACCATGACCTTAAGATCGTCGCGACTTCTGATCTCCCTTTTGACCGGCTGCTCGACGTGATCCGGGAGGATCGCGGCGGCGCGATCGCCATCACGCCGGACGAATTCGTCGGTAGCGCAATCCAGAACCCATTATTCGGTCTTTTGCGGTGGCATCTCAAGAGCCGGGGGGCGAAGTGCCTGACAACAGGGGTGTCCATTCACCGCCCCATGGGGGAGAAATACCAACTAGAAAATGACCATATCTTCGCCTTCGCCAACCTGAGGGATGCCGGATATGGGATGCAAAACCGCCTCAAGTACCAACTCGCTCAGGAGCTGACCAATCGCGCTCTGCTGACGCAAATCGCAAATCGGTCCAAAGGTGCCAAGGAAACGGAAGCCTATCTGGAATCGGTCGTCGCCAATCAACCCAAAGCCTTAGCTCTCCAACTGATCCCAGAAGATCGGGAACTTTGGCAGATAGAAAACTACGAGCTATTTCTCAGGAAACGTCGGCAGATGCTAGCTGACAGCCTCAATGCCTGGCTTGAAGGTTTGGCAGAAACGGAAGCGGTGGAAGAGGCTATCAACCTTGAAGATCTGATCGCTGAGGGAGAAAACGAAGAAGTCGAATTCAAGGAAACCCTACGCTGGGACGTGAAGCAGGGCACTGTGAACAAAGAACTGGAAGGCGTAATCATGAAGACGATTGCTGCCTTCGCGAATGCACAGGGCGGCACGTTGCTGATCGGCGTCGCTGACAACGGATCAATCTCCGGCCTCGACAATGATTACAAGGCGCTGAACGGTGGTAATCGTGACAAGTTCGAGCTGCATCTAAAGACCTTGGCCATCAACGCGTTCGGTGAGGCCGTCGCAGCCACAAAGCTGAGGCTGACATTTCCGCAGATTGAAGAAAAAGAGATATGCCGCGTCGACATTATGCCGGCGAACAAGCCGATCTATCTGAAGCTTGCCGACAAGGGTGGCGCGGCTCAGGAACGGTTTTACGTCAGGAGCGGCAACTCTTCTCGCGAGATGATTGGGGAGCAGGCGGACTTGTACAAAGAAGAGCGCTTCGTCTAACTCGTCAGGGATGTGCAGGCCGCAGGGTTACCGCGCGGTCACCGTTTCCGAACTTCGGTGTGGTTCACGCCAGTTCACGGGACTATCGTTCAGTTCAGAAGTCGCCAATGTTTCGGGTGTCGGAGGAACGCGTACTCTTGCGTATTTGAACGAATTCGGAGCGATCCCGGTCGAATATTTAGACGGCGTAATTTCTCGCTTGCCAAGGTTGGGGTCGAGCGTTCGAATCGCTTCACCCGCTCCAGTTCCTTCCAGGGAATCAAGCATCGAAAAGCCGCGGTCCGCCGCGGCTTTTTCGTTTCTGGGCAGCTCAAGTTTGGCGATAGGCACCATTGCGAGACGGTTTAATGGCACCTTACTGAGATCGACCACGCTTGCACCGCTGCCGTGTCGTCCCTGAAAGATACACGCGAAACGACAGAGATGCTTTTCGCCGCGCCCTCGGTATCGGCCCGAACGAGCCGGTGCCGGAGCCCGAGACGGCTCGACCAGCCGGCCGATTGCGATGCGACCTGCGGCCGCTAGCTCTGTATCCAGCGATTACCCGGTATTCGCCCCTTGAACGTCGCTGCCCGGAATGCTCCGTTACCACTTCGGACGTCCGGAGAAGATTGATGACAGGCTTTGTCTGCCGCGAGCGCGCGGCTCAACTGATGGACCGCGCCGGCATCGAGGCGCTGGTGCTGTGCGCGCCCGAGGCCTTCCACTATGCGACCGGGGCCTCGATCGGCCCGGCCGGGCTGTTCCGGCGCGCCGGCGCTGGCTTCGTCGTCATCCCGGCTGGCCAAGACCTGCCGATCGGCGTCGTGGTGGCGGATTTCAATGCTGCACAGTTGCAAAGGGTTCTGCCGGACGCTGTCATCCGCAGCCATCCGATCTGGATCGAAACCGCCACGCTTGACGCCTCGACGTCAGGGCAAGGGCTGGCGCAACGCGTTGAGGCCGGCCTTGCCTCGTCCGGCCGGGCGCCTGGTTTTTCGCGACCGGCTACATTCGAGCTCGCCCATTCCGTTCGCGAGCTGAAGCATATCCTGACCGGGTTCGGACTGGAGCACGCAATGATCGGCGTCGATCTCGATTTCATCGCCGCCGCCGATTTCTCGGCCCTGCAGGCGCTGCTGCCGGGCTGCACGATGGTCGACGGCTCGTCGGTGCTCGACAGGTTGCGGGCCATCAAGTCGCAACGCGAGATCGCCCTGCTGCAGCAAGGCATCATCCTGTCGGAAGCCGGGCTGGACCGGCTGCAGGTGGATGCCATGGCCGGCATGCGCCAGGCCGATTTGATTGCCCTGTACCGGGAAGGTGTCGCCACGGCCGCGGCCGGACTGTCGTATCCGGTCGCCACGGCCGAGTATGTCACGCTGGGCGCTCGGGCCAAGGATGCCGATGCGAAAGCCATGCCGGGCGATCCGCTGAAGTGCGACATGGTCTGCACGGTCGGCGGCTACGCCTCCGACATGTCGCGCAATTTCACCTTCGGGCCGTCATCCGCCGAGCAGGCCGAGCTGCATGCAATCGCCGAGCGGGCCTTTGACGACGGGCTGGCATCCCTTGTTCCGGGAACCAGGCTCGCCCACGTGCATCGCGTCGCCACCGACAGCCTGGCGCGGCAAGGGCTGCGCTCCTATCGCCGCGGTCATTTCGGCCATGGCGTCGGCCAGTCGGTCTTCTCAGAACAATGGCCGTTCATTGCGGCCGACAGCGATGTCGTGATCGAAGCCGGGATGGTGCTGGCCTTCGAGATCCCGCTCTACATCGACGGTCTCGCCAGCTTCAATCTCGAGGACCAGTTCCTGATTACGCCGGACGGACCTGTTGCCATGAACCTCATGCCGAGACGGCTGGAGACAATAGGTTAGCCGGCTTATGCAGTCACCGGCGGCCGCCTCTCCTTCCATGGCATCTCGTGTTCCAGCTGCGCCGACGCGGCCAGCACGGTCGCCTCGTCGCCGTAGCGGCCGACCAGTTGCACGCCGATCGGCACGCCGCCTTTCGACCAGCCGAGCGGCAGCGAGATCGCCGGCTGGCCGGAAATGTTGAAGGGGAAGGCAAACACCGAGTCCGCCCATTTGGCGTTGTAGCGGTCGATGTCCGTCTCCGACATGTCGTAATAGCCGAGGAGGCGCGGCAGCTGTGTCAGCGTCGGGGTTATGAAGAGATCGTAGGCGCCGAGGTCGCCGACGATGTCGCGGCCGATCTGCCGCAATTGCTCGACGTCGGAGATGTGCCTGGTACCGCTGGTCGCGCGGCCGCGCTCGATGATCGCCCAGGTCACCGCCTCCACGTCGTTTGGCGTCACCGGCCGGCCGATCACCGTTTCAAGATAATCGAAGGTCGCCGCCGTCTGCACGCAGGTCATGTTGGTGTAGGTCTTCCACACAGCATTGGCGTCGAGCGGCATGTCGTGCTCTTCGACATGGTGCCCGAGACGCTCGAGCGCCGCCACGGTCGCCAGCACCGCCGCCTTCACCTCCGTATCGATGGCCGTGCCATTGGGCGGCGTGACGGAAAAGCCGATGCGCAGTTTCTTCGGTGCCCGCGCCGACAGGCTGAGCCACGAACCGTCGGGGACCGGCGGCGTATAGGGATCACCCGGCAGCGCGCCGGCGACGGCATCGAGATAGGCCGCGGTGTCGCGCACGGTGCGCGAGCAGCACAGGAAATAGGCGCCGCCATACCAGTAGTCGCCGAACGGCGCGAGGCTGACGCGGCCGCGCGACGGCTTCAGCCCGACGATACCGCAGCAGGAGGCCGGGATGCGGATCGAGCCGGCGCCATCGCTGGCCTCGGCGATCGGCACCATGCGCGAAGCGATGGCCGCGGCAGCGCCACCGCTTGAGCCGCCGGGTGTGATGCCTTCCTTCCACGGATTCTTGGTCACACCATAGAGCTTTGGTTCCGTGGTGATCGACCAGCCATTCTCCGGCGCGTTCGACTTGCCGATGAGCACCAACCCGGCCGCCTTCATGCGGCGAACGACTTCGGTGTCGAAGTCGGCGACGACGTCTTTCAGGTAGAATGAGGAGTTGGTGTTCGGCGCCCCCGTCCAGGACGAGGCCAGCTCCTTGAGCAGGAACGGCACGCCGGCGAAGGGTGCTGATCTGTCGACCGTCTGGGCCTGGGCGCGCGCCATGTCGTAGAGGCGGTGGATGACCGCGTTGAGCGCCGGGTTGAGCCGCTCGACTGTGGTGATCGCCGCCTCGACCAGTTCCGCCGGCGAAACCTGGCCGCCGCGCACCAGTCCGGCCAGGTCGAGTGCGTCGGACTCGGCATAGGTTTTCAGCAGACTGTCGGTGACCATGTCTCTCTCCCAGTTTTTCAACGTCGTTCGTTGATCTTGCCAACGTTGACGCCGCCCCTCATCTGCCTGCCGGCACCTTCTCCCCGTAAGCGAGGGGGAGAAGGGACGCGCTCCAACGCTTACGATCCCCTTGTATCTACACGAGAGAGATTTCGTGGGATTAGAGCGATTGAGCCAAGGTCCGGGTGGCCGCCCGGACCTTGGCTTGGCGAAGTCGCCCGTACCCCCTGAGGTTACAGCCGCGGGAGAGCTTGGGACCTTCGCCTTCATCACGCACGACCGAACAGTCGCTTGGTTCCAACCGTACGCACAAGGCAGGTTACCGTGAACAAGATTATTTGTGGAGTTGATGTTTCGAAAGATTGGCTGGACGCGCATGTCTGGCCGGGCGG
>NZ_LMHO01000037.1:0-5679 GCF_001428185.1 Mesorhizobium sp. Root695
AGCCACCGCATCAAGAAATGCGCTTGGAATGACGACTATCTCATCCAGGCAATCGCTCATATGCGATAGCCCTGCCCACGAGGGGGAGATCGGCAGCTTCGCCGGTCGGCGCCATCACGTCTCCGAATCTCAACACAAGGAACTTCACATGACAGATCTGGCAGACGCCGGGTCCGTGGCGGCGCGTGCGCAGCCGGCGGGCAACCCGGCACAGTCACCGGCAGGTGCGGACAACGGGTCCGCCGCGCCTGGCGCCAAAAGTTGGTTTGACGGTCTTTCCGAAGGCAACCGCAAGCTCGCTGAAACCAAGGGCTGGACCAAGCCTGAAAGCCTCGATCGGGTTTTCACATCCTATGCGGAGCTGGAGCGGCTGCAGGGTGAGAGCCTGCGTATTCCGGCGCCTGACGCATCGCGGGAAGACTGGGACAGGTTTCATGCCCGGTTGCCCGAGACCATGCGTCCGGTCACCTCGTCCGAGAAGGTCGAATACATCAGGCCAGAAGGCCTGCCGGAAAACTTCGCCTATTCGGACGAACTCGCCAATGCTTCCAAAGCCTGGGCGGTCGAGGCGGGTGCAAGCCCGAAGATCGCGCAGGCCTATCACGACAGGTTCGTCGGCTACATGGCCGAGCAGGCGGTGCGCCAGGAGATTGCACTGGCCCGTTCGGTGGAAGCCACCCATGACGACCTTGTCAGGGACTGGGGACCGACCGACAGCGACGGCTTTCGCCAGAAGCTGGAGGTCGCCAACCGGGCGATGAAGAAGCTCGGCCTGGTCGACGCCTACAAGGCGAAGGGCATCCTTCTGCCTGACGGGGCGCTGACCGATCCGCAGATCGCCAAGGCGTTCCAGGCGATCGGCGAGGCGATGTTCCGTGAAGACACGATCGACGGCGGTGCTTCTTTCAGCGGAGGCAATCCGTTCAAGCGCAACGCCGCCGGCGAACGCAACCTGACTGACATTTCAGCCCTCGTCAAAAGCGACCCCGCCCGCGCAAGGCGGCTGGCACGCGAGGCGGGAGAAAATCCCGATCTCTGGATGCCAAATAACCCCCTCTGACTTTGAGGGTTCACCGCCAAACCAAACCTGAAGGAAGAGAAAAATGGCAGATGTCTATACCCGTATCGCGGACGCAATCGTTCCGTCCGTCTATGCGCAATATGCTTTCGAGGAACATGTCCAGTCGCTCGAGGTCTACCAGGCCGGAATCCTGTTTTCCGACCCGGCCATCTCCTCGAAACTGTCGATGGGCGGCCGCTCCGTCGACATGCCCGGCTGGAAGGACCTCGGCAACGACCCGTCCGAGCCGGTCAATGACGATCCGACCGATTCCATCGAGATGAAGAAGATCGGCTCGCGCCGCGAGGTCGCCGCCCGCAATGTCCGCGCCCAGGCGTGGGGCGTTCCGGACCTGACCTCGATCCTGGCCGGCGACGATCCGCAGAAGCTGATCGTCAAGCGGCAGACCGAGTATTGGCAGCGCGCCAACAAGCTGACCCTGCTCGGCATCCTGAAAGGCGTCGTCGCCGACAACATCGCCAATGATGGCGGCGATCTAGTGCGCACCACCGGCGCTTCCATCGTCGACACCGACATCATCGAGGCCGCCTATCTGATGGGCGACCGCGCGGACAAGTTCAAGACGATCTGGATGCACTCCAAGCAGATGAAGGCGCTGAAGCTCGCCGACCTGATCGACTATGTGCCGTCTTCCGAACAGGGCGGGCCGCTGATCCCCTACTATATGGGGCTGCGGGCCGTGGTCGATGACGACATTCCGCAGGCCGCGGGCGTCTACACCGCCTTCATGTTCAAGGACAAGGCGATCCTGTGGAACGAGCTGCCGGTCAACACCGAAGGCGGCCCGCTGGAGTTCGACCGCAAGCCGCGCCAGGGTCATGGCGGCGGCGTCACGGAAATGGTCGGCCGCCGGCACTTCGTCCCGCATGTTCCCGGCACCCGCTTCCTCGACGCCTCGTCGGCCGGCGAATTCGCCACCGACGCGGAATTGGCGCTGGCGGCGAACTGGGACCGTACGGCGTCGAGCGTCAAGAACATGACGTTTATTGCGCTGAAGACCACCGAGGCCTGATTGAGGTGAGGGGCGAGGGCGGAGGCGGTGAGCTCGCCCTTCGCCTCTCTCGTTCTGACAGCATTCCTTCGCGCCCCCCTCTGTCCTGCCGGACATCTCCCCCACAAGTGGGTAGATCCGATGTTGCTGCCGCCTTCGCCAATCTCCGATGCTGCAAGAACAGCGCCAGCGCCTGAACTGCCAATCTCCCCACCCGTGGGGGAGATGTCCGGCAGGACAGAGGGGGGCGTCGTAGAGCGCGATCTTTGAATATCACCATCCAAATCTCCAAGCCGCTTCGCAGCGGCTTTTTTCATTTCCGGAGAAAAGTCATGACCCGACCCACATGGACGGAGGCCTGAGCCATGGCCATCACCCCGCTCGATATCGCCAACATGGCGCTCGCCGTGCTCGACGAGGCGCCGATCGACAGTCTCGATCAAGACGCCAAGGCGGCACGGCTCTTGAACCTGCATCTCGATCTCACCCGGGAAGCGGAGCTGACCAAATGTGCCTGGGTGTTCGCGATCCTGCGCGCCACGGTGGCGGGCGCGGATACCGGCAGCGATTGCGGCTTGACCTTTGCCTATGAGCTTCCGGCCGACTGCCTGCGGCCGCTGCCGCTGACCCACAATGGCGAACCGGACGGCGTGCCGATCTCCTGGCGGCAGGAGGCGGGGCTGATCTATTCCGACCGGTCCGGCCCGCTGACCCTCCGCTACGTCGCCAACCTCACTGATCCCAACGACTGGGACGCGCTGTTCACCGAGGTGCTGGTGGCCGCACTTGCCATCAAGGTGGCGCATCCGCTGACCCACAAGTCGGGCATGATCGACATTGCCCGCTCGGCCTATGACCGGGCGCTCGACGCCGCGCTCAACGCCAACGCCATCCAGCGCGGCGGCCGGCTCTACACCGCGTCCTGGGCCAGCCAGCGCGGCGACAACAGGATTGCGCGCTGATGACGACGCTCTATCCCGTCCAGGACGTCTTTACCCGCGGCGAAATCTCGCCGCGCCTGCACGCACGCGCCTCTCTCGACTTCTATCGGGCGGCGCTGTCGAAATGCGAAAACTTCGTCACCCTGCCGCATGGCGGCATCCGCAAGCGCGGCGGCACCTACTTCGCCGGCGAGGTGAAGATTTCAGCGAAGAAGACGCGGGCAATCCCGTTCATCTTCTCCGCCGACCAGGCCTATGCGCTCGAATTCGGCGACCAGTATATCCGGGTCTATGCCTATGGCGCACGCGTCGGCACGGTGGAGGTCGCTTCGCCTTATCTCGAGGCGGATCTGTTCGAACTGACCTATGTCCAGTCGGCCGACCAGATGTGGATCACGCATCGGAACTACCAGCCCAAGGTGTTGACGCGAACCGCGCACACCACATGGACGCTCGAAGATTTCGAATTTCTCGACGGTCCTTATGATCCGCTCAATGACACGGCAACGACGCTGACGCCATCCGATACCGGGCATCTCACACCGCAGATGACCAGCAATTCGGCGCCATCCGGCACTGCCTCCACAGGCAGCGGGAGCGCGGCGGCCTGGCAGATGTTCGACCGCGACAAGACGCAGGACATCGAAATTGCGAGCGGCGGCGACGGCTACATCCGATATCGCAACGCCGGCGGTGCGCAGCGCGTGATCCAGTTGGTGTTCAGCGGCGGCGGCGGCGACGATGCGGTCGGCAGCGTCTCCGCTGAACTTGCCATGCATATCGCCGCTTTCGATCAGACGCCGTTCGACCTCACCGCCTCGTCAATCGTCGGCATTAACGACGACACCGGCTTTCAGCCCTCGGATGTTGGTCGCACCATTCGCCTTCTCGGTGCCGATGGCATCTGGCGCTGGGCCAAGATCACCAGCCGCACGAGCACAACTGTCGTCAAGATCAGGCTGTATGGTCACGCCCTGCCGAACATGAATCCGATCACGCGTTGGCGGCTCGGCACGTTTGTCCCCGGAAAGTATGTGGAGAGCGGCTCACTCTACGAAGAGCGGCTGGCCTTCAGCCGGAAATTCTCCGTCTATGCCTCGGCCACTGGCGACTTCGATAATTTCGCGCTCGGCGAGAAGGACGACGACGCGCTGGAGTTCGTCCAGGCCGGCGGCGGCCAGGCCAACGACATTGTCTGGATCGCCGACAGCGATGGCGCGCTTTTGATCGGCACCTCCGGCGGCATCCGCGCGTTGTCGGGCTCGGGCATCGACGAGGCGCTGACACCGTCCTCCTTCAAGAACCGGCGTTCGCGCACCTTCGGCTGCGCCCGCATTCGCCCGGTCGATGCCGGCCAGTCGTTCCTCTATGTCACGCGCTCGCGCAAATCGATCGCCGAGCTGACGCAGACGGCGCAGAGCCGCTTTGCTTCGGACGATGTCGGCCAGATCTCCGAGCACATCCCCAAGCAAGGCGTGGTCGAGCTGGCCTTCCAGGCCGATCCCGACCCGCTGCTGTGGTTCCCGCTCGAGAATGGCGAGCTTGGCGGCTATACCCATCAGCCCAGCCAGGAAGTGCGCGGTATGCACCGGCATCGCCTGGGCGGCACCTTCAGTGGCTCCGACTGGGCCGTTGTCGAGAGCGCTGCGGTGACGCCCGGCCAGGACGGCAATGACGATCTCTGGCTGGTGGTCAAGCGTACCATCGGCGGTGTGACCAGGCGCTACATCGAGATCAAGACCGCGCCGTTCGAATATGGCGCCATCGCCGACGCCTTCGAGGTCGACTGCGGGTTGAGCTACACTGGTCTTGCGGTCACCACGGTGGGCGGAGCTATCCATCTCGCAGGCCAGTCCGTCGATGTTCTCGCCGACGGAAAAGTCTATCGCGGGCTGACCGTCAGCGGCGGCGGCACGGTGACGCTGCCTGATAGCTCGACCGCCGCCAAGTGGCAGCTCGGCCTGCCCTATGCGGCAGGCGCCGACACGCTGGAGCTCGATGTCGGCGGCCGCGACGGCTCCATCATCGGCCGGCGCAAGAAGGTGTCGAAGGTGATCCTGTCGCTGCTCGAGACCGACACCACGGGGCTCCAGGTGCAGTCCTTCATGCGCGGCCGTTGGGAGCCAGTGCGCATGCCCTCGATCGTCGCGCCCAATGGTCGGGCAACGCTGTTCACCGGCAATGTCGAGGTGCCGATCGATGACAGCTGGGAAGGGCAGGGCCGGGTGAGAATCCGCCACGTCAACCCGACGCCCTGCACGATTCGCGCGTTCACGCCGGTGTTTGACGCCGAGCCTTAGATAATCTCCCCCCTCGAGGGTGGGATGTCGCCGAAGGCGACAGAGGGGGTCGGTACGACGGGACGCGACCTCCTAGTTTAAAGAGGATGCCGGCGCCTCACGCGAGGCGCCAGCCTTCATCCGCCGCAGGAGGTCGCATCCGGTCGAACCGACCCCCTCTGGCCTGCCGGCTCTGGCCCTTCGCTGTCGCTTCGGGCGTTCGTCGTTCGGAAAGCCAAGCAGTTGGCTTTCCGTCCGCTGCGCGGACCACTCCTCACCCCCCTTGAAGCAGGGCTATCGCATATGAGCGATTGCCTGGATGAGATAGTCGTCATTCCAAGCGCATTTCTTGATGCGGTGGCTGATGGGGACTTTGTCGATGTCGGC
>NZ_LMHO01000038.1:0-4989 GCF_001428185.1 Mesorhizobium sp. Root695
CTCATAACCTGAAGGTCACAGGTTCAAATCCTGTCCCCGCAACCAAATTCATCATAAATCAATAACCGTCCCGGTCTAACCAGGGCGGTTTTTGCGTTTTGACGGAAGCGCAGTCATCATGCGAGCACGTTAAGTGCCGTTCGGCTACGCACACCAGCAAGGGGGGCTGCGTACTCCCGAGTGTATCCCCCGAGTACGAGGTGTTCCTCGGCAGCGAGCCCTCTGCTTACGAAAAATCCTTCGCCGCGACGAACCGCTCACGAAAAATGCGGGCGAAGTTGTTGTGCACGATCTGTACGCCAATTTCTTGGCGCAGGTTGTCGCCAGAAGGATCCGATGACAGCAGGTTCTGACTCGTGACAAGCAGATTGTTGACGTCCCAGCCCAGAACCTTGGCGTGCAATCGAGGGCGTTGAACGGGTGACACCCTTAAATTGCGCTTTGAAAAATCCCGGAGTGCCGAAGTCGCGCCGCAGTCTCCAGGGCCTCTAGCGTTGGGCCCATCGCATATCCCATCTGATGGCTAAGGAGGACTATTCGGTCCTTGGCATTGTCTCTGGCGTCAAGAACAAAGTCGGCGTGTTCGCTCCCCAACACTATCCTTGCGGTGCTCGTCAGACCTACCGGTGCCGGCTCCCTCGCTAGCTGCCGACCAATGGCAAGCATATCAGTACTGAAAGTACCGATATTGCCATCCGGCGGTCTAGCGAGTTCCGCGAGTTCAAAAGCGACGTCTGCCAGAATGTGTGAGTCACGCAGACGCACCGAAGTCTCGAATGCATCGAATTTGGATGCGAGCCAGTTACAGGAACCAACCACGGCCTGATAGATATGGGGCTCACCGGTGTCGGCGAAAATTATCTTCGCATGGGATCTGCTGGGCGAAGCATGGACCCGGACACGAGATTGAACCCCCTCTTTTGAGAAACGCGCTCGCAGTGCGTTTGCAGCAATTAACGTGTCATTTTGGCCCTTCTTCTCTGAAGACTGCCCCCAGATAATGTCCACAAGAACGTCTCGCCGAGCGGCTAGTAGCAAAGCTGGAAACCAGCGATCGAGCGCGACCTCAGAGTAAGAGCGACAAGGCGGCGACGCCTCGCATCCGCAATGGCCTTTTCTAAGCAAGGCGCGTCCGATACCCAAGCGTTGTCGATCAAGGCGCACGGCAAGTTCCCAGATGTGCAACGTGTCATCCTGGATCTCCGCGCTCAGGAATGCGATCGGCGGGTCGTCGAGCTCCGCCGCGACCCAGCACGTGCCCTTGGCGATGAGTTCACGGTGGCGCTCGACTGTCTGGTTGTCGTCATCAGCGATCCAGGCAAGCTCCTCGATCCACCGATAAGCCTCACCCGCAGACTGTTCGATATCGGGTAGTGCTTCCGCGTCAGCGTCTTGCGCAATTCGGATGGTGGTCATTGGGTTGCAGTCGGGGCTTCCAGTATTTTGCAGAGAATGACGTTGGAGTATCCCTCAGGCCAATCCGCAAATTCGGCTACGCGCACGAACCCGGCTTTTTCATACATTCCTGGCGCTTGGAAATCATGGCTCTGCACCCAAATCCGCCGAACGCCGCGGGCGTCGGCCTCGGCCGCGAAGGCGTTCAACAACGCTCGCGCATAGCCACGTCCCCTATGCGCCTCGTCGATCCACATCTGTTTGAGTTCGCAAGTGCCTGCCCAGGAAAATCCCGTTGCAACGCCGACGATGCGTCCAACCGCGTCGCGAATCACAAAGCCAAGGCCCTGAGCGTCATCACGCCCTACAGCTTCCCGGTTGTAGGCGTAGATCCTGTCTTCGAAGGCGTCGATCTCAATTGCAGAAAGATCGTGCTGGGGTTGGGCAAGGGTGGTCATTTCGAGCGCTCATTTCCCTTGGGTCGAGACAAGACCGTCTCAAGCGACAAACGGCCAGGACCGCCTACTGCAAGCGTTGCGAGGCCGGCTAGGTAAAGCAGGATGATCTCGTAACCGACGGGCCCGAATCGGATTCCTGCCGACGTCACTTCGGCAAACTTCACCGAGAAGAATCCATATTGGGAATGGACCGTGAACAATGCCGTCAAAAGCACGATCGCCATCGGCACGCTGACTAGCGGAATAAACACGCCCGCCAGCACAGCACCGCCGCCGACAAGTTCAACCAGCGTCGTCAGCCATGCCAGCAATTGCGGGACGGGAACTCCCAGAATCTGAAGCACCACGCCAAAGCTTTCCGGTCCCCTGCTGAGCTTGGCGTAGCCATGGGCCAGAAAGCCAAAGCCCACGATCAACCTTATCGGCAACGGCGCCCATCCGGCGGCAGCGCTGGATGAGGAGAGTGTGGTTCTTGAGACAAGTTTACGGAAATGCATTGCCGGCATACCCTCTTCTGTGTGCGGTGTGCCTGAAGTTGGGCACCACCTGAAAAGCCCGACATTACGGACTGAGCTACAGTCTGCTATTCGCCCATGGTGACTGCCCGTTACGGCCTCACAGCAACGTTACCGCCGTTTAGGGATGCCTCGGCGAGAGCAGAACCAAAATCGCCCGGCCAACCTCACACGGTAGACCGGGCGTGATGGAAGCGCGGTCGATCAGGCGGCTTCGGCGGCGCGAACGACGGGAAAGTCGATATCGGTCTCGGCAACATTGTTGATGAGATTGGTCAGGAAGTTCTCGGCTACGACGGTGACAATCTCGATGACTTGAGCCTCGGTGAAGCCAGCCAGTTTAACGGCGGCAATGTCAGCATCCTTTACCTTGCCGCGGGTCTCCGCCACCCTGGCCGCGAAACGCACCGCCGCGTCAGCCTTCGGATCGCCCGACGCGCCCTTGCGGTTGAGCGCAATCTCCTCGGCACTGATCTTTGCCAGGTTGAGACCGAGATAGGTATGAGCAGACAGGCAGTAATCGCAACCGTTCACCTGGGCAACGGCCAATGCAATGCGTTCGCGGGTCTTTACGTCCAATGCTCTGGTGAGAGCACCGGACAAGCTGGTCATGCCCGCCAGAGCTGCAGGACTTATCGAAACGAGGCGGAAGAGGCCGGGAACGACGCCAAGCTGCTTGTTCACGGCGTCGAGAATGGGTTGCGAGGCGACTGGGGCTGCTTCGCGGGTTGGGATGGCAATGCGGGACATTCATATCTCTCCTGTTTGATGATGTCGGTGCGACAGGAGCTGTCTATTATCTTCCGCTATGCGAGAGTATTGGATGCCCACAAGATACGACCTCTCATTATTTGGAAGATGATGCCCCATGGACCGTCTCGAAGCCATGTCAATTTTGATCGCCGCCGTCGAAACCGGCAGTCTGTCGGCGGCGGGGCGCAAACTCGGAACACCCCTGCCAACCATCAGTCGCAAGGTTGCGGAATTGGAGGCCTATCTCCACACCCGCTTGCTCGTCCGATCGACACGCCGACTTATCCTGACCGATAGCGGAGCCGCCTATGTGGCCGCCTGCAAGCGAATCCTGGAGCAGGTGGGCGAGGCGGAGCGAACCGCATCCGGCGAATACAACGCGCCAAAGGGCGATCTGATCATTACGGCTCCCGTCGTATTCGGACGACTGCATGTGCTACCGGCGATAAATGATTTCCTCTCGCACTTTCCAGACATCAACGTGCGGTTGGTGCTGTCAGACCGCAATGTGAATCTCATCGATGACCATGTCGATATGGCCGTTCGAATTGGCCCTTTGCCGGACAGCAGCATGGTGGCGACGCGGGTAGGATCCGTGCGTCGTGTTGTCTGCGGCAGTCCTGCCTATTTTGCTGACCATGGCTTGCCAAGGGCGCCGGCCGAACTTTCCGCGGTCTCTTGCGTCACCTTCGATGTCCTGGCGTCCGCCACATCCTGGAGTTTTGCCACGCCAGGCTCGAATGCCGAGCAGACCGTAGCCATCCGCTCACGTCTTTCAGTGAATACCGCGGAAGCTGCGATCGACGCGGCCGTGGCAGGTGTAGGTGTCACCAGGGTGCTCTCCTATCAAGCGGCAAAGGCGATCGAGCAAGGAAAGCTGGTGGCCGTTCTTGAAGGGTTCGAGCCGGAACCCATGCCGGTCAGCCTCCTCCATGCAGGTCAGGGGCTTTTGCCCCTCAAGATGCGATCCTTTCTTGATTTTGTGGCCCCGCGATTGCGCAAGGCCCTTCTGCCGCCGAAGCACGGCGGATGGCCAATCCGTCATTGATGCACAAGGTGATCTCCCCGGGGCGAAGGCTCCGCGTTCGAGCCGCGGATGGTGCTGATAAGTCCAGTGCGGCCTTGTTGGAAACCATTCTCACACCTATTAAAGGGTTACAAATTGCCACTGCTGAAATGATTGGAAAAGAGTCGAAAATGGGTGAGCAAATGATTGGCGAACTTCGCGACGGTATGCCCTTCGTTGGAGGCAAGCTCTGGATCGATTTCGTCAATTCGGCTACCGCAACAATGGGCGATTTCCTTGAAACGCCCGACGGGTGGCGCCGTTGGATTGCGGCCGCGGACTTGCCGCCAGCGTCAACAGGAGAAGTGCCGAATGTCGGACCCGCGCGTGACCTGCGGACGGCCCTAACGACCCTGTTGGCGCATCTGATCCGGCAAACCAGGCCGCCTCAGCAAGCCATCGACGCCGTCAACCGGCATCTGGGAGAGGTTGGGGTCCGCAAGCAACTCCAGATTCGCGACGGCGTGCTGGCCATTGGTGCCGCGACCACGGGTGGCAATGATGCGCTGGCTGCTATCGCGCAGGATTTTGCCGACTTTGCCGCTGGTTTCGAACCACATCGTCTGCGGCACTGCAGCGGGCCGGACTGCACGCTGGCTTTCTACGACACCGCCCGCAACGCCACCCGGCGCTGGTGTTCCATGGCCCTGTGTGGCAACCGCCACAAGGTCAAGACGCACCGCGCGAGGAAGCTCGTCTGCGACTAGAGCGTTTCCCACTTTGAGGGAATCGTAGGATTCCCATCGAGGCTTGTTTGTGATTCAAGATGCTGGCTGGATTGGAGGCCAGCATCTGATGACGC
>NZ_LMHO01000039.1:0-3874 GCF_001428185.1 Mesorhizobium sp. Root695
GTTCCTGCGTTTGCGCATATTCTGATCTCCTCGTCCTTGGAGATCAGCAGACGTCAGTTCGTAGCTTCCGTCACTGTCCGATTTTCGGGGAGGCGCTCAACGACCAGATGAACGGGATCGCGAGCAACCACCGCGACATAGGAGGCTTTGCGAAGAGGAAGAAACCGAAGGTGAAAATCGTCACCGGACAGGGCGTGACACAGAACACCGGCATTTGCGGATATGCGTGACCGTCCAGATGCCTAGAAGGGGGTAAAGGACGACCGCATAGGCGACCAAACCAATTCCCACGCTTGCTGCAGGTCCAGAACCCAGCCCGAAGCGCAGTTCGTTCCTGACGACACCAACATAGGCCAGCATGGCTCCCTGCGCGACAAAGAGGCCGCCAAAGATAAGCGCGGCCTTGTTGATCTCGGCAAAGTGGAGCCAATGATATCCAACTCCGGTCCACAGCCACATGATTGCAAGGGTGCCAACGATCTGACGATCCGCCATTTGCCGTCGCCAAAACAACAGGGCCACGGCAAGCAAGCCAAGGGCAAATGCAGCCAGTTGCGCGGGCCAGATGGCTTCATTGTATGCGACCAGGTTGGCGAGAAACTGATCACGCGTGAAGGGCAACATCGAGTGCATCTCCAAGCTGCATCACCATAGCCGTGGTCACAGGACACTCGTTTGATCTGGCGCAAATCAGCGGCCTCCCAATTTGCTCTCACTCAAGCGGCCCGTCTCCCAGCCATACTTAAGAATGGGGCCATTCTCATTCCGGTCCTGCATCGGCGGCCCACGACGTATGAATGTCTCTTCAGCGTCGTCTCCCAGATCGTGGGAAGTCGACACCCTTGCTTCGCGTCAAGTTGCAAACCCTGGCAGGTCTGGAGGCAATGTTGACCATTTGCGCGACTCCAATGGCTCCGACATTTCTCGCCTCATCGGGCCATGCGGGGTAGGCGTCCGTGCATCGATCGGCATCGCGGTCCGACTTCCAGTGTTTCAGGCTTTCAGCCCATCCCGCCAGAAATGTTTCAGGACCTCAAGGCAGACCAACACCGCTATCCCGGCAGCAAGGGTCACGGTGAGATCGTCCAGATGCAGCGGTCCAAACTGGAAGAGAGTACTGGCGAGCGGCCAGAAAAGTGTCCCACCCAGTGCGGCAGCAACCACCACGACGACGATACCAAGCGATCGATTTGGACGGAACAATGAGACCAGCAGTGAATCACTGAACGTACGGTTGACGAAAATCAGCCCGACGATCGTTAGCACCAGCGAGAAGAATGTCAGCGCGCGAATTTCATTTTCCGGTATTCCCCAGTGCAGGGAGAGAAGAAAAATAGCGGCGACGAGAGCAAACGCCAGCGTGCCCTGCACAACGCTCCATGCGATCAACGAGCGCGAGAAGAGCGCCGCTTCCGGATCCCGCGGCGGACGCTTCATCGTGTCATTTTCCTCGGTTTCTGCTTCAAAGACCAACGAGCAGACCGGATCGATCACCATCTCCAGAAAGGCAATGTGAATTGGCCCGAACAGGATAGGAAGCCCAAACAGCAATGGAAGCAGGGCCAGCCCGGCGATCGGCACGTGCACGGCAAGGATGAAGCCCATTGCCTTGCGCAAGTTGTCGTAGATGCGGCGGCCCAGCCGGATGGCTTTGACTATCGACCCGAAATCGTCGTCGAGGAGGACGATGGACGACGCCTCGCGCGCGACATCCGTGCCGCGACCGCCCATGGCAATGCCAATGTTTGCGGCTTTCAGCGACGGAGCATCGTTGACGCCGTCTCCCGTCATGGCGACAATTTCGCCATTGGCCTTCAAGGCTCTGACGATTGCCAATTTCTGCTCGGGCATGATCCGCGCGAACACCGCCGCGGTTTTCACGCGCGCCGACAGGGCTGCGCCATCCAGTGCCTTGAGCTCTTCACCGGTGACGACTTCGTTGAAATCGAGCCCAGCCTCGCGGGCAATCGCTCTCGCGGTCGCGGGATAGTCCCCGGTAATCATGATCACTCTGATTCCGGCGGAGCGGCAATTGCTCACCGCGTCCGGAACCCCTGAACGCAGGGGGTCGGCAAGTCCGACGAGGCCCAAGAATTCGAAATCGAAACCAGTCTGCCTGTCCGGCAATTGATCGCCGGCATGGCTGGAACGCGCAACGCCTAGGACGCGCAGTCCTTCCGTCGCCATGGCGTCCACAACATCCTTGACCGAAGCGACCCGATCCGCAGGTAGACGACAGAGTGCCGCGATGGCCTCCGGCGAACCCTTGGCGGCAATCAGGCAGTCGCCGCCACCAGCCGATGATTGCCAGGCATTCGACATTGCCAACAGTTCAGGGCGCAACCCATAGGCGCGGGTCAGTTTCCGATCAGCACTGTCCGCGCGCATGGGCAATCGCTCCTGCGCGAGTTTGTGAAATGCCCTTTCCATCGGATCAAAGGGAATCTCGGCACTGGCAAGCACGCCGACCTCGACCAACTCCCCAAATGCCGCCGGCATCTCTGTGTTCGAGTTGTTCAGCAGGCGAAACAGTTTGCCATCGGGCGTTCTCAGTTCTGCAATTGTCATGCGGTTCTCGGTCAGCGTTCCGGTCTTGTCTGTGCAAAGGACCGTTGCCGAGCCAAGCGTCTCGATCGCTGCTGCACGACGGGTGAGCACGCGCGCCTGCGAGATGCGCCATGCGCCCATGGCCATGAAGATTGTCAGCACCATGGGAAACTCCTCGGGCAGCATCGACATGCCGAGCGCAATACCCGCCAACACCGCGTCAAGCCATCCGCCGCGTAACAAGCCATAAAGCACGACCGCGAGAATACTGACCGCGCCGCCGACCAGTGCGAAGATGCCGACAAGTCGTTTTGTCTGTCGCTGCAAGCGGGGTGCTTCGGTCTCCATGGTACTAAGCGCTTGCCCGATCGCCCCGATTTGGCTGAGCGGCCCGGTTGCCAGAACTTCGCCGATGCCTGAACCGCGAACGACGAGTGATCCGGAAAATGCGAAAGGCAGGTCGTCACCCCCCGGCCGGCGTTCGGCTGGCAGATCGCCTTCCTCGGCTGCGATCTTGCGCACCGGCATGGATTCTCCTGTCAGCAAGGACTCATCGGCCTGGATGTCCAGGCTCTGGATGAGCAGAACATCGGCCGGAACCCGGTCCCCCTCCCCCAGCACGACGGTATCGCCGCGTACCACCTCGCGACCTGCAATCCGCTTGCGTTCGCCATCGCGTATCACCAGAGCGCGCGGACTTGTCAGATCGCGCAACGCCTCGAGAACACGCTCGGTCCGCGCCTCCTGAACGATGGTAATTCCCACCGACAAGCTGCCAAATGCGATAAGGATCAACGCCTCCTGAAGATCGCCAAGAAGCAGGTAAACGCAGCCTCCACCCAACAGCAGCGCAAGCATCGGCTCGCGCATGACCTCGATAGCAATGCGCAATGGCGTCCGACGGCTTGACCTGGGCAACTCGTTAAACCCTTCGATGACAAGCCTAGCCTGTGCTTCGGCCTCGCTGAGACCGGTCAAGGCAATGGTCGATGAGGTGGGTCGAGACATCTAGGCTTTCTTCCATTGCCAGCGCATTGTACGGGTGCGCCGTCAGGCTCCGTCACTTGCTCAGGTGCTACTGCCGCCCGTGTCGAGCGCCCTTCGCATGCGCCTGATGATCTCTGCGCGACCTCGTTCGTCGGGCGCGTTCCAGAAGCGGGCGCGAAGGCCTTCGGCGACCGTGGTCCATTCGCCATATTCCAAAGCCCGAAACAAGGTCATGCACGCGACGGCATCCTGCAGGCGGTAGATCGGTTCGACCGGCGGCCGACCGCGCTGCGCATTGCGGCGATTCAGGTGCTCGACCTCCATTTCCTGGATATGCGCC
>NZ_LMHO01000040.1:0-3783 GCF_001428185.1 Mesorhizobium sp. Root695
AAACGCTTCCACTACGACGATCACGATCAACTGCGCAGACACCTGAATGACTTCGTAGCAGCCTACAATTTTGCTCGCCGCCTCAAGACCCTAAAGGGCCTCACGCCTTACGAGTTCATATGCAAATCATGGACAAATGACCCGCAACGGTTCACCCTAAACCCGATCCAGCAAATGCCGGGACTGAACACCTAGGGAGAGCCTTCGAGAGGTTTGTCAAATCTGGCCTGGGCCTGCTCCGGCACCCAATCGCGCCAGTGGGTCGGCCGGATGTCAACACGGGCGCCAGTGATGGCGTTTTTCCAGCCTTCCCGAGCCCTTGTGCAGGGAAATACGAGCGCATGCGCCCCCTCCTCGTCGAAGACGGCCAGTTCGAGGTCGCGACCAAACGGTGCGCTGAGGATTGGGTTCCACATCGTTCAATGATCCCTCAAGCGCAGGTTCGCGCCTTGATCTGGATCATTTCTGAAATCGCGTGATGCGATCGTGGGCAAGTATGCGTGTCTGTCGTTCCGAGCGGACGAGGTTCCAAATTTGTCTGTGTAGCCGCCATCCACGAGGTGGTAGCTGCCGGTGCTGAAGCTGGCATTGGCAGACAGCAGGAAGCATGTCAGCACCCAGACTTCCCTCTGGTGCTCCCAAGGGGTCGGCTGGATGCAAGGCCGCCGGCTGACCAATCGTTTCAGCATCCAGAGCTCTTCCGATGCCGGCTTTGACGCGAATGTTGTGGCCGGGGTGCTACATCACCGGCCTCTTCGTCAGCCGCAGCCAGAACGTGCTTGGTCGAGACATTGTCACAGGCGCCGATCTGCGCCTGCGCGAGGGCTTGCATCCTGTCTGCTCCTTGATCGTGATCAATGCCCAGCCTGGCGAATGACCTATCATTCTACCACGAAGGAGAATTGTGATGCAGTACTCAAGGTCGATGAGGCGCTATGGGCATCCAGCATGTTGCCCGAGGGCATTCTGGAGCGTTGGTTCATTGCCAGCGGTGACACAATCAAGGCCGGTGAGCGAATAGCCGAAGTTCGCGTTGAAGACGCGCTGCACGAGATCGTCGCTCCGGCAGATGGCCGCGCAACGATTGTCGCCACAGCAAATGCCGTCATCGAACCCGGCTCGATCCTGGCAACGCTGGAGTCCCAGCCTGCGTGAGGCATTCGCCGTCTCACGGCGAAGTTTGCGCTCATCCCTCAACAATAACCTCAAGGATGTATCAACATGCAGGCCCAACATGCCGTCGCCTGGCTGGACCATCGCGAAGCCAAGGTGTTTTTCTTCAACCGTGAGGCAGCCGAGAGCCTGAGGCTCGCCACCACGCTGGCGCATCATCAGACCCATAACAAGGCAGGCACCGTCGACGGCAAAAGTGCACCGGAAAACAATGCCTTCTACCACGAAGTCGTCAAGGCCCTGGAGCCGGCGAAGGAATGGCTGATCGTGGGACCAGGATCGGCAAAGGATGAACTGGCCAAGCATATCCGCCACCACCACTCCCAGTTGAAGGATCGCATCGTCGGCATTGAACCGGCGGATCATCCTACGCAAGCTCAGATCGTGGCCCATGCGCGGACGTTCTTCCGTGCCGCCGACCGGATGTTGCCCTAGATCGATCTGGGCCAGCCTGCTGGCGCCGCAATCGGCCGCGAGGTCGATTGCATGTTACAGAGCGGCTTGCGTGAACTCCGATCGCGCAACGGGCCGTCAGGTTCGTCGCCTGCCTCGATCGTGGCCTCGATCACGGTTGCTGCAAGCTGTTGATGTAAGCGATGATTGCCTCGATCTGGTCGGGGCTCGCAACCCATTCGGGCATGTCCGGATGGCCGGTCGAAATACCCTCGGCGAGGGCTTCCTCGAGATCCGTGATCGGATAGCGCTTCGACAAGGTGCGAAACGCCGGAGCGTCGGGATGGCTGCTTTTGTCGGTTTTTCCAACGGCGTGGCAGCGGGCGCAATTGAACTCAACCAATGCTTGACCGCGTTCTGTCAGGCCGTTGGCCTGTGCAGGCAGCACAGAACCAAGCAACACCGCCGCAAGCGCGCAAACCCATCGACGCCGCCAGCGACCCCCATTGCCCATATAGTCGCTCACGGTTGCAGGCCTCCGCATTTCCGATCTACGCAACTGTCTTCGCCGCCACGTCCTCGATGGCGGTTCTGGCTTCCTTGCGCAAGCGCCTTGCCGTTTCCGACGCCAGCCTGGAGGTCAGCGCTGCGACCTTGCCTGCTTCGATGGCGTATTCCGATGTCGCATTCTGCAGGAAGGCGGAGAAGATGTCGAAGGCATCGTTGAACTCGGAGCCGGCGATGAGATCATCGGCCAGCTTGGCATCCTGCTCATAGCGATGCTTTAGAAACGCCATCGTTTCGATGTGATAGCGCATAATTGCCTTGAAAGCGTGCGCCTGAAGAGACGCCGCGGCGAGGACGACCTTCTGGCCATTTTCCGCCATCGGCAATAGTTGCATGCCGAACTGCGACGGTTCGGGATAGGTCTGCATGATCGATACTCCGTGTGAAGCGACGCAAACAAAAGTCTGCACCACACGAGGCTAACGCCATTCGTCGCCGGGTCGTTGATCCGGATCAACCGGCGTATGACCTTTGCCGGGATTCACGAGCAATCGAGCGCCACTGATCTCATTGCCGCGTTTGACACGCATCAAGGTCGTCGCCCTTCCTTCGTGGCTAGCTCGCTTCAACGCAAAAAGGGTTGCAGCGATGGCCTTCAAAACGATCATGGTTCAGCTGGACGTGGACTGCATCGCCGCGCCACGCATCTCGATGGCGTGGGATCTTGCTCAACGGCATGATGCCGACCTGATCGGCTTCTGTGCGGCCGAGCCGCATCTTGTCATCCCAACCGGCACCGACAATCAGGCCGCCGCGAGGGCGATGTGGTCCCAAATGGAGGAGATTGAAGGTCGCCTCAACTGCCTGAGAGAAGAGTTTCTAAGCACCGTCAACGGCAGCAATCGCTCGTCGTGGCGCGGCGAAATAGGGAATCCGACCGGGCAGCTCGCCCTCAATGCGCGTGCCGCCGATCTAATCATAACCGGCTCGCCGGCGATCGATCTGGTGGCCGACCATCACCGCACCCTGGACACGGCAAGTCTCATCCTTGCAGCCGGCCGCCCAATACTTGTGGCGTCGAAACCCTGTGCCCCGATCAAGGCCGAAAGCATCTTGATTGCATGGAACGACACGCGGGAAGCGCGACGCGCCGTCGTCGACGCCATGCCCTTCTTGATCACCGCCAGGGATGTCGTGATCGCCACCGTGGACAACGGGGATACCAGACCTGCGGAGAAGGTTGCGGACGTCGAACTCTTCCTGACCCGACACGGCGTAAAGGCCCGATCGGAAGTCTTGGATGCACGGCGCTCCGAACCGGCGGAACTGCTCCTCCAGGTCGGCAAGGAGATTGCGGCTGATCTGATTGTTCTGGGTGGCTATGGCCACAGCCGTGTGCGGGAAATGACCTTTGGCGGCGTGACACGTTCCGTCCTGCGCAGCGGATCACTGCATCGGCTCATATCGAACTGATCAAAAAAGACATCTCAGGCTCCGTGATATTGGCATGAATCAAGGTCGGCCTTTCCCGCAAACGGCTACGTTTAATCCTTGCCAAATGCCAAGCAGCGGGGACGGTGCGGCGGCACCAGCGATTGCGCAATAGGCAAAGGGAAGTCGACATGAATTATCAGCGGTTCTTCGAGGAAGCGATCGACCAGCTCCATGCCGAGCGTCGCTATCGCGTTTTCGCCGACCTCGAGCGCATCG
>NZ_LMHO01000041.1:0-1378 GCF_001428185.1 Mesorhizobium sp. Root695
AGCAAACTTCTTCGTCGCCAGCGGCGAGCCGCCCTCGTTGGTGAGGCGTATATAGTCGCCACCAACGAGAACTGTCAACACCGATCAGCGATGTTTTTTCGATTTCTCATGGAGATATCCACGGGGCCGAAATTCGTGAGCTGGCTTGGCCGAATTGTGAGCGGTGTTCTGCGCCGACCATTCCTATGGATGCGCCCCGATATCTCGGCGCCGGGTGCGCGCCATCGGCCTGAAAATACCTGTCGGCCCAGGTGGCTGCAGAGCAGTTCCCCACCGGAAGTGGCGTTTAGAGCCGATCTTCGAGCAATTCCGGTGTGATGTTTCGGCCAGCGTAAAAGATGCCTAGGATCAGCACTCGCTCACCCTCGACGGCAAACGCAATGCTGGCGGCGCGCCGGTAGCCAACAATCCGCAGCCCAGGCATGATCTCGACCCGCCCGGTGCCCCGCTGTGGAAAAGTCGACAGACCGAGACAAGGTCGCGGATACCAGCAATGAAATTCCAAGCGATCGCCGGCGACGCACGTCCGGCTATGTCATCGTAGAGTTGCTCCAGCTCGGACTCCGCCTTGGGGTGGAAGACAATCTTGTACTCCATCCCCTACTTGGCTTTCGCCTGCTTGGCGCGATGACGCGCCTCCAGCCGTACATCACTCGGTCCAGGCGGTTCGAGCAATCAGAATAACTGACTATGTCTCCAGATGGCGGGAACGGCACTTCTACCGCCGTGACCTCGCGCGACTTTCTAAGGAAGCGCCGCACATGATCGACGATATTGGGTTGACGATGGATGAAGTAGAGTCCGAGCTTTCAAAGCCATTCTGGCGATGATCGGGTCCTGAGCCCACCATCTTGGTATCACTTCAATGGCTTCAACGCTGAGATTAGAATCTCGCTTATTGTTGGGGGCCTCACCAGTTGGGATCACGTCCTTTAGATTATCATTTGAGGACAAACGGTTGGGTGATTTGAAAACGAAAGATCACAATTGCCTCCCGCCTTGGCGCAAGATATGGCCGCTTCTGGCGAGCGGATCAGATCGCTACGATGACCGACATGAAGGCGCATTGCCGACCGGCAGCCTTGGGCCAACTTGACGATCCGTAGACAGGCACACAATGCGGACGATGTTCAGTTTATGTGACGCGGCTTAGGCGATCGACACATCCCGCCCGAACCTGTTGCTCGCGACAGGCTCACCCGGCGTATCGAGCCGCGATCACGCCGAGGCCGGGGTGGTCGGGCGGTAACTCAGCCATCCTGAACGTCGAATAGCCCTTAAACGCAAAAACCGCCCTGGTTAGACCGGGACGGTTATTGATTTATGATGAATTTGGTTGCGGGGACAGGATTTGAACCTGTGACCTTCAGGTTATGAG